>NZ_CP096202.1:0-4294 GCF_023195735.1 Kluyvera ascorbata | reverse complement strand
ATGAATCAGATTGCCCGGATAATGTAAGTACTGCCATGGTTATCGGCTACTCCTTATGTGGCTTTATATATTACTGCGACAGGGCGGGAAAAAGCCCGCTCTTCAGCCATGCCGGCATGATGTCCGGCTCCGGATTTCACGCGTAAAAAACCCGCCATCTTTAGCGGGCTGAACAATAAGAAAATGTTCATATTTACGGCAAATCCGCCGGCTCCAGCAGAGAAGCTGGCGTCTATCAATCTTGGAAGAACCAGCGCAGCTCCGCATTCATTAACAGGCATCAGAAGGCAAAAAAATGGCTCCCATCCGGGAGCCGGAAAACACTCAACTGCCTGGATCGCAGCACATCCTTTGTGAAGGATAATTTAAGTATCGGCCGGATTGCCGCGGGCATAAGCCCGGCCGGCATAATTTTTTCCGTATCCGCCAGACCTCGGCTTTTAACATAACACCCCTTGCCCGCACCGCTCAGACGGGCTGTACGCGATTTTCCTGCCGAAGCCGCAAAACCACATATCTTCCCTCCTGAAAACGCCCCAGAATCGCGCTGGGGCGTTTTACAGGCGTGAATCGTTATGCACGCCAATGACTGACACCACGTTACGGACGGAAAATTCCATCAATCAGGCATTTTTATCCCTTTCCGGTGTATCTTCTCCCGGTAGCTACACTCGTTGATGTACACACAGCGCAACCAGGACACGATATGAAAAAGTGGCTCACCGAATTTTTCGACGATATGCGTTATATCTGGGGTGAATTCGTCCGCGAAGTAAACAGCGCCACGACAGATGACGATACGGATGCTCTGGATGCGCCCGGTGCGGAATACTCGGCAGAGTGGCACGCAACGCCGGATTTTGATCCGCAAAAGGCGATAAACAACATTGATAACGTGTATACCCACGATACCCTTCACGCGCACATCTATGGCCACGACTATGACCACTGAACATCATGCAAAAGCACCCAGGAAAAGAGTCCTGTGGCGCGACCTGGCCAGCACGAAAAAAGCATCCCCCGACTTCCTGGTCGAGCGACCCGATGTAATAGAAGATCAAGCGCGATTCATCGAGGGGATAAAGCCTTCGGACTCGGGAACAGGACACCCCGCGAAAAAATAGCCCGGATCACATCCAGAATTTACGCTTAAAAAGCCGCAGACCTGAAACAAGCATCCATCCAAATAAACTGCATCCGCGCTACACCCCAAACTCAAAGAAAAACATTATAAAACATGCAATTAAAGCGAAGTTTAAGATAAAAAGTGTAGCGCTCATCGCTACACTTTTTATTCCATATAAAACAATGAGATAACTGCGTTTTTAGGGGCTTTTCGCTACACTTCAGACAGTGGGGGTGTAGCGCCCGAAAGCCTTGCAGCACAAGGCTTTCGGAGCAGTACTGTATAGTGCGTCAGGTGTGACACGATTTTCTGGTCGTTTTCAGCCACCAGAAGACTTATCGATCAGACAGGAAACATAAGCGGTGAACGGGCACGCAATTTATTGCGTGGCGGTGAGGCGCTGGCGGGTGTCGGGGCGCCGCCCTGACAGGATAAACAGATTTTTTGCATGCAAAAAATCGTACTGGAAAGGCAGAATTTCAGGGGTAATCAGCCCTTCCAGAACTGCCACCATGGCTTTGCAGGAACCTTCTGCGGGTCAGAAGCGCTCTGTTTATGCTCCAGGAGCTGCATCGCCTGTTTCAGACTATCGATATGAGAATTCTGAGCAGAAACCAGCGATTTCAGGTGTTCAACTTCCTGTTTCAACGCCCTGACCACCTGTTCATTCTCAGACAATGATGCTGTAACACGCTGTCCAGTGACCTGTTCAACAACCTGTTCATCAGGAAGACCACGTAACGCACCAAATACGCGCAATAACTCTGATGTATCTAACATTTTTGCATTTCGTTCGCCGTGACAGGTGGACAACTCACCTGCTTTAATCAACCTGTGCAGCGTGGTACGACTTTTCCCGGTAAGACGAGCTGCTTCACTGATAGATACCTGAGCCATTAGTACTTCTCCTGAAGACCATCAATCCGTGTCGTGAGGCTACGAAAAAGGTGTTCCGCATCCTCATGTAATGCTTCGCACAAGTCGGCCTCGGTATCGAGATCCAGTTCGTTGAGCTTCTCGAGCAAAAGCAGAGATTGCGCCTGAATGAATTTCGCCATATTCAGTGCTGTTTTCTGTTGTTTAGTCATCACTGCGTCAGTGCTCCAGGTTATATCCGGTTCTTTTCCGCTTCCTCGACCGTTCGCTCGCTACGCTCGGTCACTTGTCTGCGGCGAGCGGACCGGTCTTTCAAAGTGACAAGTAAGATAGACGACAAGCGTAACCAAAAAACAGGACAAGGACGATAAGCTCACGCCCATCCGGGCGTTTTTTCATAGGCTTCGCCCCCCTGACGAGCATCACAAAATATGACGTTCAAATCAGTGGTGGCGAAACCCGACAGGACTATAAAGATACCAGGCGTTTCCCCCTGGCGGCTCCCTCGTGCGCTCTCCTGTTCCTGCCTTTCGGTTTACCGGTGTCATTCCGCTGTTATGGCCGCGTTTATCTCATTCCACGCCTGACACTCGGTTCCGGGAAGGCAGTTCGCTCCAAGCTGGACTGTATGCACGAACCCCCCGTTCAGTCCGACCGCTGCGCCTTATCCGGTAACTATCAACTTGAGTCCAATCCGGAAAAACACGACAAAGCGCCACTGGCAGCAGCCACTGGTAACAGGTTTAGAGGAGGAGAGTCTTGAAGTTTCGGGTGCGATAAGGCTACACTGAAAGGACAGTTTTGGTGACTGTGCTCCTCCAAGCCAGTTACCGCGGTTCAAAAGAGCGTCAACTCTTGCGAACCTTCGAAAAAGCCACCTTGCCGGGTGGTTTTTTCGTTTTCAGAGCAAGAGATTACGACGCAACGGAAAGGATCTCAAGAAGATCATCTGTGATGTTCGACAGATATGGGGATATGCACCATGGCCTATCCGGCTTTAACTGAAATGGCGACATCCTTAACCGCAGTCTCAACCCCTGCAGCATTCCTCTGAATGCTGGTCATAACTTCACCCGCTTCGCGCATGAGTGTAACCCCTTTCCGAGTGTTCATCAGGCTGTTTTCAATGCCACAGAGAACATCC
The DNA here is from genome assembly GCF_023195735.1 of Kluyvera ascorbata. NCBI lineage: Bacteria > Pseudomonadati > Pseudomonadota > Gammaproteobacteria > Enterobacterales > Enterobacteriaceae > Kluyvera > Kluyvera ascorbata. The sequence goes on along the minus strand of NZ_CP096202.1, from coordinate 1,148 downwards.
TTGGCCAGTTGACTATTGCTGGCCACGACTTGCTCAATTTCTTCAGTCGCGCTACTGACGCTCGCCGCAAGATTACGCACTTCTGCGGCAACAACCGCAAAACTTCTTCCGGATGCGCCAGCCCTTGCTGCTTCAATCGCGGCATTCAGTGCAATAAGTCTTGTCTGCATGGCAAACTTCCGGATGGTTTCCACCATATCGTCAATACTTTCAGACTGATTGTTGAGCCGTGAGATATCGGTGGAGACAGCCCCCATCCCCTGCGCAATTCTGTCAATCATAAGGATGCTATTTTCAATAACATTGGCACCGTTCTGCGCACTTTCTCGGGTCTGCACGGCCATATCCCATGCATGCACAGCAGCCTCTTGCTCTCTCTGGTTTCGCAGGACATCAGCCGTAACATCTGTAGCGAATTTCACAATTTTATAAAGCTGCCCATCACTGTTAAAGACAGGGTTATAAGTTGCACGGAACCACAGAGGGTCTCCCTGACGGTTAAGGCGTGGAAACAGACCAGAAAAAAACTCACCTTGATTCAGACTCTCCCAGAAATGTCGGTATTCATCACTTTTGTAAAGCGTCTCGGCACAGAACAGACGATGATGCTTACCTATGATTTCATCCCGCTTATAGCCAGTGGCATTGACGAAATTTTCATTTGCTTCAAGCACGATCCCTTCAGGATTGAAGGTGATGATGGCCATAGAACGGTTTATGGCATTTACGACTGCTTCCTGCTCAAGAGCAGAATGCACGCGCTCAGAAATATCGGCAGCAATTTTAATGACTCTGATAACACGGCCGCGCCTGTCAGAAACGGGAATATAACTGGCTTCAAGCCATACGGAACGATTTCCCTTTGCCAGCCGCAGGTACTTGCCACTAAAGCTTTCTCCCCTGGCAAGGCGCTTCCAGAACTGGCTGTATTCCGGTGAACTTACCAGCGAGGGCGGGCAGAATATACGATGGTGGTGACCGATTATTTCATCAGCCCTGTACCCCATAGTGGAGAGAAAAAGCGGGCTGGCTTTATTTATCACCCCCTCCGGACTGAACTCAATGACAGGCTTATTCTGACAAATTGCGTCATACGAAATGGCTGATCGCTGGAGGTTCAGGGAGAACATATTTTTAAGTGAAAACAT